>NZ_AP022580.1 GCF_010731295.1 Mycolicibacterium boenickei
TTGGCGATCGTCCCGAAGTCATCACTATCGCGATCGAGGACAGCCTTCCAATCGGTGTACTCATCGATGAGATGCTCGATCGTCGGGTGGGCCTGGGCCGGCTGTGCGGGCGATGCCATCACGGCATCGTATGACGTTCACTCGACATCGAGTTCTCGCCAACGCCTCGACCCGCCGAAAGAAATTTCGGATCAGTGGAACGGATCGTCGCCGAAGTGTCGTGAGATAGGTATGAGCATCATGTCTGACGACACAGCAACCGACTGGGACCAAGACGACCACCCGGACTACGACCTCGTCCAGGACGTACTCCTGGACCCCGACCATGAACTTGCCAACCCCGACAGCTATCCACGCATGTGGAACCTCTCCGCTGGCATGGCGTTCTTCGAAGCAGTCATCCGACCAGACATCCCCGAACGGCCCGAATTCGTCCCCATCTTCATGCCCGGGATCGCTTCTGCTGACCGAGATACATACGGCGCCAGAATCTTCTCCATCGCACGCTGGAACTCACTGTGGGAAGCCGCCCAATACCGCCGCCGCTTCTTCAGCGACGACACCGACCCCGACGCCTCAGATTGGGAACGCCTGCCCGCTGACCTCGCACGCATCGCCGAACTCGGTGACAACAACATCGTGTTCATCCCCCGCACCAAAACCCGCTACTACGACTACGCGCCGCTTTTCCATCTACTGCCCCGTGCCACCCTCGACCGGTTCGGGCTGCCGCTGCTCCATGCCGGCCAATGGCCATTCTGGGCCGAGCTCGTCAACCCCGACCCCTACTTACCAGCGGACTTTCATCAGCGCCTCACGGACGCCTGGGGAGCTACCGTGTGGCGTCACCTGATGCCGAGCTCCCCCATCTCCCGGTTCACCAAAGACGACCCCATCCGGATCCTGGCGCACAACCTCGACTTTTGGATCCCCGCAGTCGCCGAGGCCATGGAAGACGAGATGCGCACATGGCCCATCGTCGACACCGGCATCACACCGGGGCCGGTGACGCTGAGCAACGGCGAGCTCCTGGAAGGAGCAACCATGGGTGGCCCGCGGAAAGGCTCCGACATCTGGTCAGGCGAGCATGAAGCCGCTGAATTCGTCGAACGCACCGTCGAGGCCGCCGACCACACCGGTCAGCTGCGCGACATTCTCGATGCCGTGCGATCCCACCGCGCCCACGACGACTTCTCCGACCGATGGTCACACGCCAAAGAAGACTTCGAACGCAAGCTCAACCACACCCGCTCCAGAGTCAAAGTCACCTTCATTGAGCTCGACGACACCACTCCCGTCCACGGACCCGAGACCGAAATCGTCGGCCAGCTCGCGTGCAGCGACTTCCTGACACTGCTCAACCCCAAGGACCGCGAAGTGGTCGTGGTCTTGCGTACCGGAGTCACATCGCTCACCGAGGTCGGAAACATCCTCGGCTACAGCAACCACAGCGCGGTGTCCAAACGGCTCACACGCATCCGCAAGCAGGCCGCCCGCTACTTCAACGACAACTAGCTAGAATGATCAAAGCTGCTGGACTGAGCCCGGTAAACCTGGGCTTGGCACTTGCCATGGCTGTGGCGGCTGTACTTCTCAACGTCATTCCCAACGCCATCTCGCGACTGCGAGACAACAAGCGGAAGGAGACGGTGCGTATGAACAGTGACTCCACAAAGAGCGTGGTGCTAACCGCATCTACATCTGTTGGTTCGGCCTTGATGACAAACATCGCCGCCACAGCTGTAGTGCCGAGCTGAGTCCAGCAGCACTTCAAACCAATTTCAGTAAATACTGATCTCCGTATATGCGGAGATGCGTATCCTCCATGGTGACTCAAGCATGCCGACCGTGGTGCTTGAGTCCGGTTAGCTGTACTATCAAGACAGCCTGTTGCGTTGAGCTTCAGGAAGTGAGCCCGAGACCCGGCCGGACGACCGTGGCGCTCGGGCTTCGCGCTTTCTACAGCTCGTAAATACCCGTGATAGCTGGCCTGATCAGTTGGCGCCAGCCCCCTCCTTTGCCCCAGCACCAGGCGATCGCATCGGGGATTCCGAGCAACAGTTCAGTCTTGTCGCTTCGATGTTCGTAGCGCAGCGTGTCCCGACAGCCGGCCCTGCGGGTGAACTCGATGAGCTGCTGATTATCGAAGCTGACCAAAGTGTCGTCGCGATCAATGATTAGCAAGGTTTCCGGGCCCGCTTGCGTGGTGTGCGACAAGCGCCTCAAGGCACTTGGCCCGGCGCTCGTTGTTAGTCCGGTAGCGCTTACCAGCCATATAGACGTTCGCCTGGACCTGCGCGGCGACGATCTCCGCGGCGATCTCACGCTTCCGCCCCTCGCTCTCGTCCTTCATGTGCAGGTACCGCTGACCTGGCAGCAACAGCCTGCGAACGACTTGGCGCAGCGCCTGAACGTCGTCGGCACCGTGCACGCTAGCCACAACTACATAGCTGCTCCGCGGCTTGGTCTCATCGACGTATATGTGTCGGGCGGTCATCGGTTCTCTCTCATTGTTGGCGTTAGGCAGGGTCTATCCAGTACGCCCCTTCTGGGCTTAACTGGCCCGCCCGAATGGCTTGCCAACATGAGGTGGTGCGAGGGCCACGCCAACAGATGACGCGGAACACAGAGCCTGACGACTCCTCAGAAAACCGATCCCGCAAAGCACCGCAATATCACCCCAGAGAGTACAAGACGGCATCCTTTCCGACTTCCTACGACGCGCCAACGCACCCGATCCGGCCCCCAGAATCACTACCGCCACCACCGTCCAAGCCTGATCACCACCGCCAGCGCGCTGAACCCTGCCGTCAACCCCGCTGCGTTCCCAATGTCAGCCAGCCCCGCCGTGCTGCCGGTGACCTTCGCGATGTACGCGCACATCACCATGTAGCCGGCCGACACCAGCACCGCCAACAACAGCACCGCCAACAGCACCACAACCCCAGGCTTCATCCGGGTTGTCCTTTCGTCATTGGGACGCCGGACTATCCGGAGCATCCATACATTCCGAGGCCTCCCGGCAAGGTCTACAGGGTGAGGGTGCAAACCCCAGGTCAGCGCGAATGCTGCTTCTGGCGAAGTTGTCACAGCTAGTCCTCCCTATCTGACGGGCAGATACACCTGCCCGTGTGTGAGGGAAGTACCGGATCCATCGCCGTTTTCCGTCACGCGCCGCCGAGCGAATCCGACTAGAAGGCAGCGCTAGGCCAACGACGAGGATCGTGCACGCTGAGGTCAGTAGTTCAGAAGATCAGTAGATACTGAGTTACGGAGAGCGCTGGTATCCGTCCGGCGCAGGAGGATAGAATAAATACTGATTTACGTATCTCAGTATTTACGCATATCCGTACTTCATGAGAAAGACGGTCTTCCCATGTCACCAGCCATCACCATCGCCGTCGCAAACCTCAAAGGTGGATCGACGAAAACCACATCGGCGGCCTATGCGCTGCACGCACTAGAAGAGGCCGGCCTCCCCGCGATCGGCGTTGACGCTGACGGCGAGAACGAATCGCTGCTGTCGTGGTCTGAAGCAGGGGAGTGGTCGATACCGGTCATCGGGATGCCCGTCGCAGACCTGCATCGCAAGCTCCCCGGCATCGTCGACGACCGCTACGACGCAGTCGTCATCGATACCCCACCCATGAAAGAGCGCCTCGGTGTGGTCGCCTCGGCCATTCGACTGGCCACCCACATCCTCGTGCCCATGGCGCCCACAGGAATCGAATACGCCCGACTGCCGGCGATCCGCACCGCGGTCGAGGATGCAGCCGAACTCCGCAGCGGCCCGCCGCCCGAACTAGCTGTCGTCTTTACCCGCACAGTCCCCAACGCCGCATCCACCGATGTCTACCGCCAGATGATCATCGACGACGGACTCCGCGTCCTGGGCCCAACAGTCGGCCGCCTGGAGCGCTACGCACAGGCCTACGGACTCCCGATAAAAAACGCAGCTGCCAGCGCGTATGGCGACATCGTGGCCGAACTCCTAGCCACACCCACGGAATTACTGAACTCCTGAAATACGGATCTACTGAAATACTGAAATACATATTTCAAACGAAAGGCAGCCGTCGTGAGCACCGCAGCAGACCGGATCCGAGCCAACGCCACCCGGATCAAAACCCAGGCGCCCCAGGCGCCGCTGACCACAGCGGACCCAGCCCCCGAAGCCCCTGCACCCGCTCAGGCCACGACTCCCGCTGAACCTGCTCCCGCCCCCGTCAATAGACCGGTGGTCCGCCAAAAAAGCATCCGCCGCACCGTCGACCTCACCCCGGCCCAACACCGCGCCCTCGATGTCTGGCAGCGCGAAACAGCTGACAACCTCGGCCTCGCGCGCGTCACCGGGCAAGACGTCCTTGCAGCGCTCGTCGACCAACTCCTGGCCAGCCCCGAACTCGGCGCCCAAATCACCCGCACCATCCAGGCTCGGCAGTGACTAATCGACAGCAGCACCCCAGGGACGGCACCGTGGACGCCGCCAGACCTCTCGAAGCCCATGAACACTTGCGCATCCAGCTACAGAACTACACCGAACACACGGTTCATGCTCTGCGCATTGACGCCTATGCGCAGAAGGTCTACCAGGCAAACAAGGACGCTCTGCAAGCTGACTAATAGTCGGCCCGTGGGACGACCTCACCGCGCTCGTTGACCGACTCCTCGGCCGTCTCGAACTCTCTGATCGTGGCACCGTGGCCATCCGGGCCCGGCAGGCCTAGTGGAGTACGTGGGCGCCGGGGCGCGCGGTGGTTTACCGCGGTAAACCACCGCCTCAAACAAACGTCTTGCTGCCCTCTACCGGAAAAAGCATCGACATGGCCGACCAAATCAGCGCAGGTCAGATCACTGCCCTGCTGCATCGGGCCCAGCTCAACCCGGAACAATGGGATCTATCGGAAATCGTTCGCAAAGCCAACGCCTGGATCACCGACAACCTCAACGAACTGTCCCACATGGGCGCCAGCTGGTCTCCCGAGGATCGAGCCGCTCACCTCGCAGAATTCGGCAACCTCACAGCGATCGACTTCATCGAACAATGCGTCATCGAAGCCGGCCCCGGCACCGCGCCCTGGCAAGACCTCCAACACCGCGTCGACGCTGGGGAATTCGACACCTGGCCACCCATCTGGCTTGCTCAACGGGCAATAGATGTCTGTTAGTTTGTTAGTACCGAACTTCCAGGGATTCAAAGGGTGACTTTGCGCAATGGCTGACCAGGATCGGGACGAACCGCGGCCAGGCCAGTGGGTTCGATATGACCAGCTCGAACGCAAAGAGGCCCGCCTGCGACCCGACCAGTACGGCCGCCTTAGCGGCATCAGTCGCAGCCTGAATCGCACCCGAGCTGGCAGGGGAGAGCGGATTACCGAAAACACGCTCATCAGAGTCGCCATTGACCTGTTGCTCCAGCGTGAAGCCGATCTGGCCGGCGACACGGAAGTAGAACTTCGCCGTTCATTGGGCCTGTAAACCGGGTGAATCGAGATCTACCCACAAACTTACAGACTTTGTTACTCTGTAAGTGTGACTGCTCCTGATGAGTTCCTCACCGCCGCGACAGCCAACATCCGCGCTTTCAATGACGCGACGTCGATGGCCCAGCTGTTCGATCGCGCGCTGACCGCCGACGAGGCGTACGGGATCCTTGACGCCACCGAGGTGCTTGTCCAGCTCATGCCCCGAGCCTTGATCCGGCTGAGCCTTGCTGTCGGCCAGTCGCTCGCGGTCTCCTCAACAGACGATGCCGCGACTGATGGCGCGGTCGCTCCTCTCGCCGTTGCGGCGATGCACATGGCTCAAGCCGCCCACTTCATCTCGGAAGCAAGCGAGAACATCGACCCGCTCCTAGCCGATGTTCTTGACGACACCGACGATGGCGAGGCGCACCAGTGGCGCGGTTTTGTCGCGGTAGTGCGGGGCTGGACGAGGACGCGCAGAGGTCACCAGGCCGCCGCGTAAACCCTTCCGATGCTCAGTTGCATCACGTGTCACAAAAAGATCACAAGCCAACGGCGTGTCTGCCCGGTTTCCGGAAAACGCACCGGCAGGATCGGCGCCATGGCTGGATCGAGATCAACAAATCGGGGTGGTCGCCCGTCACTTGGTGAACGAGCCATCATGACCGCAACGCTTCCTGTCACCGTGCTCACGGCCGCAGCTGCGGCCGCGGCCGACCACGGCATTGATCGGTCGGCGTTGCTGACCGACATCGTGTGCTTCCACTACGGCCGGCCTGACTTGATGCGCCACCTTCCGCAGCAGCTGTTGTTCGAATCTCAGCACCCCACAACGGCCGCCGCCGATGATGCGATCGGCCCGCACGCGAAAGTCCGTCTGCCGCTGCCGATCGCGGCGCTCGTCGAGCGTGACCACCAGCAGCTCGGCATGCAGCGATCCACCTACCTCGCCGACATCATCTGCCGACACATGGGCTTTCCCCACCTTGTCCGAGAACTCGACAAAGGCTTTGAGAAGGAGGTTCTGCCGCTGGCGATCTGAGACCCGGTCCGGCCCGGCATTGGAACTCTTGACTCCTGACGGTCGCCATACAGCCGGACAGATGTGACATCTCAATAGCGGGTACGGAGAACCTCTCCAACATGACGAAGGCCCCGCCTTAGCGGGGCCACGTCGTGGAGGTTCGAGTCGAGTTGGCGCTCGGCTCCGGGTCTCCCTACCCATTTCCCCGAAGGGAACTGTCGTGCTGGACAGCTCTCACGGTAGCGCATGCCTGTATCTGATTCCAGATGCCGCGCGCCGTGATGTTCCACATTTACTGTCGCCTTTGGCGGCCGATGCGCTTCGTGTTGCGACTAGCACCGTACGGCGCCTGTACGCGGTGTCCGCGTGATTGTCGCCGGCATTTTCCGTCGTTACGACGACGGTTCCGCGGCGCTTGGTGACCTCTCGGCGCGAGGGTGCTCCGCCGGCGGAGCATCGCCGTCCAGACCGGCCAACATCGGCGAGCAAGCGCGGCGCCCCTACAACGGCTCTAGCCGCACGAAACGCCGCCGTGGCGCCATCCGTACCCGACCCCGCGCCAACGCCCGTCTACGACGTCGTGCGGCCCGAAAACCCGTCCCGCGCGAACATGTCTGGCTCGATAGCGAACTGGTCTACCTGGAGCTGCCCGAGGGGGCCCACAAAGGCGTGCCGTGCTGGACCGGTGGCGCCGACTACTGGGTCCACATCACCGTTGCCACCGCCTACGCCGCCCACTACAACGAGATTCGGCCACGCATGAGCAACGGCGGCATCGGCCGCAAGGCACTCCTGACGATCGCCGCGGCCCGGGCCCGCTACGCCGATCACGCCACTGGCCGCAACTGCCGGCCCACCGTCGCCCAGCTGGCCGCCGACACCGGCCTGTCCGAGCGCCAGGTCCAACGCTGCAACGAAGCCCTGATCCTGTTGGGCGTGGCCACCGAGATCCTGCGTGGCCGCCAACGCACCCTGACCGAGCGCCTGGCCTCCTGGCGGGTCGGTGACCGCGGCCGCGGCTGGGCATCGGTGTGGGTGCTGCACGATTCCACCTGGTTGGCACGGGTTATCCACAAAATGTCACCCCACCTCGGAGGGTCTCTTTTATCTAGTAAAAGCTCGCTTTTACCTCAACTCACTACCGAAAAGCGCTCGCCCAAGGGCTCCCGTGGATGCGGCGCAAGGCGCCGCACCAGCCCCGACCCCGGAGGTTCGGCCCTGGCGCGATCCTGGCGGGCCGATCGGCACTCCCCGTCGTGGGCCCAGCGCCATTCCGCTGACGCTTGGGCCGCGCTGCTAGCCGCCCCGGCACGCCACGGCTGGACGGCGCGCGACCTCAACCAGCTGATCACCGACTGGCTCGGCATCACCGGCCGGACCATCCCCGGTGCACCGCACAAGCCGATCGGACTGCTGGGCGCGATCCTGGCCTGGCACGGCACCGACAACCTTGATGATCGGCCGGCAGCGGCCGAGGAAGCCCGTGAGGCCGAAGAACGCGCTGCTGCCGCCGCCCGGGTAGCCAGAGCCCGGCAGGCCATCGAGGTCACGCCGCCGCGCGGTCCGAACTCTGGAGGTGCCGGCCGACTCGCCGCTCGGGCCGTCGCGCTGGAAGCCGCGCGCAATGCCGCGCGAAAGCGGACCGAGGAAACCGCTCGGCAGACCGCCCAGCTCGACGCGGCGGTGCGGCGAGCACGCGGCCTCCAAACCTAGCTGTCGGGCGTACGAACGCTTACTCCAGTCGGTAGCAGGCAAAGCGCACGGTGCGGTCGCCGTTGGCCGAACCGAATTTCGTTCCGCCGTCGAACGCCTCCTCGACGACCTTCACGAGGTCGTCTCGGTCGCCGTAACTGTCGCGAAGATACTGCATCGCTAGCGCATTCACATTGTCCCTGCCCACGCATGAGGCGAGCTGCCGCCACTCCGGGTCGGTCCGCTGCATCTCCACATCGGAGACCCAGACCGTCAAGTCCCTGTGCCTGACCGGCTCTACCCGCGTCCAGGCGTGCGGCGCGTAGTACACCGCCTTGGTCTCACCCTGCACAGTCCCGACGTTCGTTACCTCCTGTGACGCACGGTTACTGGCTCGCAGCACGCCGCTCGGATGGATCTCGACATCGTGGTACACGACCCCTGTCGAGTCATCAACCAAGTACACCCACGCTTTCCCGACTTTCTCCATAACCGCCAACCTACGATTTCCCCCCCGACACTCATTTGCCCACCGCCCCTACACCGTTCACGCCCCGCCTATACCTGCCTCCACCCGTTTGCCACCTGCACTACCGCGCCATCCCCTGCCGCCCTGCCCAGCTTCCTTCCTCACCTCCATCACTACTCACCCCCCTACCGACACATCACACCTCTTGCATTCAGGTCACGAATTGGTAACGGCTGTCGTATAACTCCCCGGCCGGCCTTTGGCTCGGCACCAGGTGATGACGCAGTGATGGGACTCCACAAGCTGAGCGCGGGCGACGGGTATCTGTACCTGATTCGCCAGGTCGCGGCGTCCGATGACACCCATCGCGGCAAGCCGAGCCTGGCTGACTACTACTCGGAAAAAGGTGAATCGCCGGGACGCTGGATGGGCAGCGGACTGGCAGGGCTCGGTGCGCCGGCAGGCCGTGACGCAGCCGATCCGATGGTTGCCGAACTGTGGTCAGTTCCGGAGGGTTCCGAGGTCACCGAGGACCAGATGAAGGCCCTTTTCGGTGAAGGATTGCACCCCAATGCCGACCGAATCACGCAGCGGCTCACCGGGTTCGGGCTCGGACATGAGGGGGCGATCGCCGCTGCCCGGCTGGGCCGGCCGTTTCGTGTCAACAAGACCGACAACGACTGGATGCGGCGTCTGCGCGAAGGCTACGCGGACTTCAACACCACGCTCGGACGAGATCGCCAAGCATCGTTGGAGCCCGAGGAACGCGCCCGTATCCGCACTGCGGTCGGCCGCGAAATGTTCACCGAAACCTACGGCCGCGCCCCGGCTGATGAGCGTGAACTCACGGGGTTTGTGGCCCGCAAATCCCGGGCACAAACCCAGGCGGTCGCCGGCTATGACTTGACGTTCACCCCGGTCAAGTCGGTGTCGGCGCTGTGGGCGATCGCACCCCATGACATCGCGGCCAAGATCGAGAAAGCCCACCACCGGGCGGTCGCGGATGCGATTGCTTTTTTGGAGGAACACGCAGCGTTTTCCCGCACGGGAACCAACGGTGTCGCCCAGGTCGACACCACCGGATTCATCGCCGCCGCGTTTGATCACCGGGACTCCCGCGCGGGGGATCCCTGCCTCCACACACACGTCGCGATCAGCAACAAGTGCATGGTCATTGGGGCCGACGGCGTGCCCCGTTGGTTGGCCCTCGATGGCCAGCCATTGCACAAGGCCACCGTCGCCGCCTCCGAGCTGTACAACACCCGCCTTGAGGCTCATCTGATGGCCGCGCTGGGTGTCGAGTTCGCCGAGACCCGCACCAAAACGGGCAAGCGTCCGGTGCGTGAAATCGACGGAATACCGGTCGAACTCATCGAACGATGGTCCTCGCGCCGGGCCGCTGTGGAACACCGTGTCGGCGAGCTGGCGAAGGCCTTCCAGGACGAGCATCACCGCGAGCCCACGGCGGTGGAAATACTGGCGTTGTCCCAGCAGGCCACGTTGGAAACGCGGCAGGCCAAACATGAGCCGCGAAGCCGTGGCGAGCAGCGGCAGAGCTGGCGGACCGAGGCCGTCGAGGTGCTCGGCAGCCATCGCGAACTGGCTCGGTTGATCACCGATGTGACCGCGCGCAGCGTCCGCCGGCGGCCGGTGGCGATCACTGGCGAATGGGTCACCGAACAAGCCGAATCGGTCATCAAAGCCGTCTCCCACGACCGGTCAACGTGGGGTGTCAATCACGTACGGGCTGAGGCGCATCGGCTGCTCCGCCAGGTCGGCCGCCAGGGCGACATCGAGGCCTTGGACCGCATCGTCAAGACCGCACTCGACGAGTGCTCCATTGCCCTGAGCACCCACGTCGATACCGAGATGAACGAGCCGGTGGCGCTGCGGCGCCGCGATGGCGCCTCGGTGTACACCCGCCACGATTCGGCCGTCTACACCAGTGAAGCGATCCGGGCCGCTGAGCGTCGCATTCTGGACGCTGCTGCCCTCGGTGGCGGCCGTGTCGCCGACGACACCAGCATCGGTTTGGCGATGCTCGAAGCGCACGCCCAACATGGCTTGCAGCTCAACGCCGGACAGGAAGCCTTGGTCCGTGGGATGGCCACCTCCGGTGCCCGGCTGCAACTGGCGCTGGCCCCGGCCGGCACCGGAAAAACCACCGCCATGTCCGTATTGGCGGCCGCCTGGACCAACAGCGGCGGCAACGTCATCGGCCTGGCCCCAACCGCCGGCGCCGCAGAAGTTCTGGCCAACGATGCCCACATCACCACCGACACCATGGCCAAGTTCGTGCAGTTGGCCGGGACTGAACAGGACCGCTCTGCGCGTCGAGATCCCGCCCGCAAATGGTTCAACGCCATCGGACCCGACACGTTGTTGATCGTCGACGAAGCCGGCATGGCATCGACATTCGACCTTGACGAAATGATCACCCACGCCAAGGCGAAAGGCGCCAAAGTGTGTCTGGTCGCCGACGACCAACAGCTGGCCTCGATCTCGGCCGGCGGCATCATCACCGACCTCGCTTCGCGCCCAGAAACACTCACCCTGTCCACCGTGGTCCGGTTCCGCGACCCCGCTCAAAGCGCAGCCAGCTTGGCCATCCGCGACGGAGATCCCGCCGGCATCGCCTACTACATCGACCACGGCCGCGTGCACGTCGGAGCCGACCAAACCGCCGCCGACATGGCCTACAAGGCCTGGGCCGACGACATTGCCGCCGGCCATCGCAGCGTCCTGCTCGCGCCCACCAACGACCTGGTCGCCCAACTCAACGAACGCGCCCGCCTCGATCGGCTCCGCACCTCACCCAAGCCCTCAGCGACGGTCACGCTCAGCGACGGGCTGACCGCCTCGACCGGCGACTGGATCATCACCCGCAAAAACGCCCGAGGGCTGCGGATGCGCAACGGAACGTGGGTCAAAAACGGGCACCGCTGGGTCATCAAATCCGCCCACCGCGACGGATCGGTCACCGCGTACCGGCTCGGTAGCGACCCGAAAACGGGCACGATTCGGTTGCCGGCGGACTACGTCGCGGCCAACACCACCCTCGGCTACGCCTCGACGATCAACGCCGCCCAAGGCATCACCGCCGGCACCCAGAAAAACAAGGGCACCTGCCACATCGTCGGTACTGATCACCTCACCCGCCAACAGCTCTACGTCGCCGCGACCCGCGCCAAAGACGAAAACCACGTCTACTTCTCGACCTCTGAAGCCGACCCGCACCGCATCCTGGCGCCCAAGGCCACCCAGCAGCCCACCGCGGTCGACATCCTCACCGCGATCTTGCGCCGCGACGGCCGCCAGGTGTCCGCACACACCGCCGCCCACGCCGAAACCGATCCGTTCCAGCGGCTCCACGGCCTGGCCAGCATGTACGCCGACGCCCTGGCCACCGGAGCAGAACACCTCGCTGGCACCGACACCATGGCCCGCATCGACCAAGCCGCCACGGCGATCGCCAGCGACATCACCGACGCCGAGGCCTGGCCGGTGCTGCGGCGAAACCTGGCCTTGCTCGCCCTCGATGGCCACGACCCCATCGCGGCGCTTCAACACGCCGCGGCCAAACCCCTGGGCAACGCTGTCGATGTCGCCGCGGTGCTCGACTGGCGCTTACCCACCCCCGCCGGCACCAGCCTGGGCACGGTGGGCCCGCTGCGCTGGCTGCCCGCCATCCCCGCCGCGCTGCGGGACGAACCCGCGTGGGGCCAGTACCTCACCGCACGTGCACAAGGGGTCACCGAGTGCGCTGCGCAGATCCGCGACACCGCCCAACAATGGACCCAGGCGACCGCACCGGCCTGGGCTCGGCGCCTCATCGCCAAACAGCCCGGCCTTACCGCCGAGATCGCGGTGTTCCGCGCCGCGCACGACGTCGATGCCGCCGACACCCGGCTTACCGGGCCCGGGCAGCACGCCAACCGCTCAGCTGCCGTGCAAAAGCTCATCCACGACAACGTCGAAGTGGCGATCACCCGGGAACACAACAGCACTCAACGGTGGCGTCCCCTCGTCGCCACCCTTGATCCCCACATTCTTTCCGACCCGTACTGGCCCCGGCTGGCCACCTATCTCGACGACGCCGCCCAAGACGGTGCCGATGTGTCGGCAATGCTGGTCACCGCGATGGCCACCGGTGGCCCGCTGCCCGACGAGCTGCCCGCGGCCGCCCTGTGGTGGCGACTTTCTACCACCGCAGTCGTATTCGACCGCGAAGCCCCGGCTGTCGACCACGACCAGACACAGGCACCCACCCCGGCGCTACAGGTCGGTCAGCCGGTCGACATCCCAGCACTGCGACGCCGTCGCGACCAGGCCCGCCAACGTGTCCGCGCGCTCGAGCACGCCATCCTGCACCAAAACGCCGGACCCGCTGAACAAGCCGCGGCCGCCGAGATCGCCGCCCTGACCACTCGGCACCAGCAGCAGCGGCCCTACCACCACGCCTACGTCCACGCCCAAGCCGACTGGGTCCGCGCCCAGCTCGGCGCCGAAACCCACCACCGGCTCCTGGACCAGCTCACCCACCAGCTCAACGCCGCCCAAACCGCCGGCAACACCGCCCTCGACGACCTCTACAGCAGCTCCCGCGACTATCTCGCCCGGCACACTCCCGACATCGAGGCAGCAGTCGAACATGCCCAGCAGCACCGCGAAGCCGCCTACGCCGAGCTCCTCGACGCCGCCGGCGGGCCCGAGGGCATCGTCACCGAACGCGATATCCAGCAGCGCCGCAGCGTCGCCCTCACCGCCGACGCCCAGGCCCTACGCGAGGCACGCGCCGAAGCCACCACGCTGGACAACCAGCTTTTCCGCGCCGAGGCCGCCGCCGCTCGAGCATTCGCCACCCACCCCGGCAAGGACTACGACATGACCGCCGAATTGCCGTCCCTCCAAACAGAAGTGGAGTTCCTCGAAGCAGCCGGCGCCCGCAGCCCCAACGCCGGATACGAGGTACCCCAGGTGGCCCTTGAGCAGCTCGACGACGATCACCGGCGGGTGGTCGTCGCGATCGCCGGCAGCCTGGAAACCGTCCAGTCCCTACACCTGGAACCCGATGCCGACAAGGTCAGCGTGCTCGGCGCACTCGCGCAGGCCGCGCATCGCGGCAACTACCAGGGGGATCGTCGTGTGCTGGCCATCCCCGCCAGTGACCGTGCCCAGCGCTACGCCGCGCAACATCGCTACGCCGACACAACCGCCAGCCCCGCCGAGGCTCGCGACAACCTCGGTGCCGGCCGATGGAAACTGCCCGAAGCAACCCTGATCGTCATCGACGACGCCGACCACCTGCAGCCCGAGCAGCTGCGCTGGCTCACCGAACATGCCGATCAGACGCGCACCAAACTGCTTCTGGTCACCCACACCGAGGCCTCGGTGAAAACCGTCGCCCAAGAGCGCCGGCAACCGCCGCCAAGCCGCGAGCTCACCGACGCCCTGCGCGCACACCTGCCCTGGCACCAGCACCTCGGCAACGGCGAAACGGTCACCGCCGCCCAGACGCCGCCCACCGCCATCGACCGAGCCCGAACCCATCTCGAAACCACCAGCACCACAGCATCATCGGCAGGTACCGAACATCAGGCCCAGGCCAAACAGCTACTCCAACGCGTCGACCAACTCACCGCCAACTTCCAATACCGCGCCACCGACCACCGAGCCCACGACCTCGACCGCGCTCAGCAACGCAGCCACGGCCTCGAACTCTGACAGTGTCGGACCGATTGACCATGATGTTTGTCATGACCGGCACACCATTTAGCGAAGAGTTCGCCCAGGCACTCGACCTGGCCGCCCAGTACCACCAGCTACGAGAAGATTTCGACACCGACCTCAGATCCGACCGCCGCGAGTCTCGCCGCGTGTTCTGGGGCCTCCCACTCAACGACAAACCCACGATGTCATGGGGCGCTGCCAGCGCCGCTCGTAGCGAGCAGCTAGGCAGCATCGTCAAGGAATACGGAGAGCTTTGGTATCAGATCCAAGCCGTCGCACCAGCATTAGCCGGAGTTCTGCCGTTCCCGTGGCTGATGAGGACCGGCAACCGTCTACCGGGCTGGTCCGAGCGGATCAGCAGACGTCGCGCCGGAAACTCTTGGTTCGTGACCCCCAAGGCTTACAAACCCTCCACCGCCGTCTAACCGCCGCGAAGCTACACCCGATCAAGCAGCTCGAACGGCACCCTTACACCGGCCTGCCAAGCCGCGTACACCACGTCAGCCGGCGAATCGTGCTCCCAGCACACCACTGTCTCCAGCCGCCGGCACACCACGAAATCCTGCTGATAAATCAGCAGTTGATGTTCGTCCTCAAGGCCGATGATGCCCGGTCGCTGCGAACCTGCCATCAGAACCGCCGAGCAGTACTCCTGCCGTAGCGCCGACCACTGCTCATCAGCGGGCCACCTGCCCGAAATGATTGCTCGCGCGACTGCCTGAGCTGAATTCGACAGCTCCGGACCGGCATTGAACACCGTCTGTCCCACCACATGCCGCGCATAGGAGTCAACGGCAGCCGGATCCGCCGCCGACAACTCCTGAAACAGACCCGGCGCAACCGTTTCCAACCGATGTGACCGGCTCTGCAACGGCTGTGACGCCTCAGCATCCTCCGGACCGCCGCTCGGGCCTACCCCTACCGCGATGTCACGGACCGCTTCATCGATCAACTCCGATCGCGACATGAACGTAGTCGCGATCGCCGACACCGAATATTCGCGGGCCCGCAGTGCACGAAACACCGTCTCGGCGGGATTGAACCACCCAAACCACTGGGCATCGAATCCCGCATCCAGCCCTCCGACTGTCGGCATCGTCCGCGAGACGTGCACCCCGGCAGGGACATAACTGGCACCCTCGTTCGACGCGATCCAAAACTCCGGCACACCGGACGCTCCGCGAGCCACACCCACCGCCCAGCCCAACCCGGGATGCACCGCACTCGACGCAGCCGCCAGATCCGCCACCACCGCGCGAGCCCGCTCCAAATCAGACAGCGACACATCCCGCGGCACCGGCCTCGCCCCACCGTTGCTGCCACCAACCGGCACAAACCCTGGGCCTGCACCAGCCCCGCCACCAACAGGGGGCGGCGGAGCGGCAGAACCTGCTGGCATAGCTCCACTACCCGCCACCGGACCCGCACCCGCAGCGGGCCCAGGCGGCAGCACTGAACCGTACGAGGTCATCTGCCCGCCAGGCCCGCCTCCCGGCGCACCGATCGCACCGCCACTGGCAGTGGGAGCCGGCGCTGCGGACGCGACAGGGGCACTCGTCGTGGCCGGCGCCGCCACAGGCGGCGCAGAACCACCCATCGGTGCCGCCAGCGGTGATGCAGGACTCTGCGGCGGCATAGGTTGCGATGGCGGCGAAATTGGCATCGTCCCAGCCGCGTTCGCCCCCGCTGCCAGACCTCGCCCGAACTCGCCGCCCATAGAGGCCTGCATCGCCCGCGCCGTCTGCCCCTGCACCGACGACGCAGGACTCCCCACGCCACCAGCCACACCGCTCGCAGGACCACCACCCAGCAGCCCCGACAACGGACCCCCCATACCGCCGCTGGCGGCACCGCTCAGCGGTGAAGAACCACTACCCCCACCTGCCGCCGGCAGAGACGGCAACGACGGACGACCCGGAGAAGACGACGGCGAGGGCTGAGATGATCCGATCCCCGCCGAGGGCAGTGCCTTCCCGATGCCGTTTCCGGTTTCCGTACTCCCAGCGGGGCTCTGGCCAGTCGTTGGCAAGTCTTTTTTTGCGCCGGTCCCGGGAGGATTGAGATCGTCCTTTTTTCCAGAAGAGCCGTCAGTTGGTAGATCTTTGCCGATTCCTGTGCCCTTGCGTGGATCACCGTCGAACTGTGGTGTTTCCGGGAAGTCCTTCAACAGCGTGCCGGTTTGTGTTGCCACATGACCGCGCAGCTCGGTTGCAAATGCTGAGATCTTCGGTCGGTGCTCGGCGACGATCGCCGCCACACCCACCGGCCCCCCGGACATCGCTTGAAACCGCAGCGTCCGCTCGATCTTTGCGTGGGCCGTGTCGTGCTCCTCGCGGATCTTCTGCTTGATCGTCCGCACATCTTCGCCCAATGTGGTGTAACCAGCGCCGACAGCCGCTTGCGCTTCCGACAGCCGCAGCAACGCCTTGTGCTGTTTCTGATAGTGGGCGGACGCCGCGTCAGCCCACTTCCCATCAGTACAGGGGTCGTTAAACACTGAAGTGGATAGCCGGTTCGACTCTTCAGCGGCGTCCTCGGTGCGACGACTACGCGCTGTCAACTCCTCACCTGCGGCTTTCAACGCGGTCTCTGAATCCGTCGGCCACTCCCCCGGAGCGATCAACGCATACGTGTAAGCCCCCGGTCTCAGCTGAATATCCTGACCGCACGGCACACCTTTGTGCGGCGCAAAATTGTCTGCCGCCGGCTGCGCGGCCACGATCTGGCGCACCAACTGATGCGCGATCCACTTATCCGGATCCTCCTTCGGCGGATCCGGAAATGGTGACGGCACAGGGCGACTCACCACAGCCATCAGCGCGGCACCCCACATTCATCCGCCAACACATACGTCGCCTCGTTATTTACTTCGGTCAGGCGGGTGAGCTCGTCGATTGGAGTCTTACCAAGAGCGGCCGTGGTGAGGTCTGTCGAGGTCTCCACGTACTTCTGGACCGCCGCCTTCAACGATTCCGGTACTGCTGGGTTCGTCTTGTTCTGAACGGCCACAACGGAATTAACAGTACGTAGAATGAGCCCGATATTCGGTTCTCCATTCACGACAACGCCGCCCTGGCCCTCCTGGCCTCGCACTGACACCTCGAACACGTGGCAAAGCTTCTCTTTCGCCGCGGCCTGCTCGGCCTGGCTGTACGTCGGTGTCGGTGCGGAGCTGCCGCTCGGGCCCGTGAGCGCTGGTTCAGTAGAAGGAGTGAGCTGACTGTCGCCACCGTGGCTCAACGCGTAGGTAATGGCCCCGGTCGCCGCGATCGCGACCACGAGAAGTGCACCAACCAACCCGATAAACCGCCACTGTCGCGCCGGAGGCGGCGGCGCGAAGCCCCCTGCCGGTGCACCGTGTTGCTCACCGCTGGCCGGTAGTGGTTGCGCCGTCGGTGGTGGTACTGACTCACCTGCCGGTGACCAAGGCGATCCCATCGTTCCCGCTCCCCCCTTGTCCTTATGTGCCCAGTTCCCTGGCGTTCTGGTTTTCGGCGGATTCCACTGTCGTCACACTCGCGGCACTGGTCACCAGGCCAAACTCCACCAACGCCGAAGCTTCAGCCTCCAGCTTTGCCAGCAGAGTCTCGGCCGCCCCGGTGTATACAGCGGTGTACGCACCCTTTGGCAGCGCCGGCGCCAAGCCCGCCGCTACACCCGCTTGCGCAGCAAGGCCTGCGGCGCCCAATCCGGTGCGCGTGTTCTCCGCGTCCATCCCAAATACATTGGCGGCCATCGTCACTGCTCCTTCGGTGGATCGGGTGGCAAATACAGGTCATAGCCATGCGCCGCGCCCAACTCGAACGTCAGAGCAGCAACTTCTGCCTGTTCAGTTGGTTCAACTTTCGCCATAGCGTGCAATGCCGCCGGAAGAGTTTCCGCGTACTGCTCCCAGCTGGCCCTGGCGCGGCGTTTATCCAGCGCCATCAACGAACAACGCAGCCACCACGACCAGGCCTGCCACATTGCAGCCTCGTCATTCAGAGTCACTGCCGCGCGCAACGCCGCCCGCGCCCGCATCACATGCGCCGCCTGATTTTCCTCTCCGCTGCCGGGATGCGCGCTCGTCGCCTGGCCCACCACACTGCTCACCACCAGCTCCCAGTAGGACCAGCTGGCCGGGGTCGACGCCGGCGCGTGGGTGGCCGGCCACAGCCGCTCCGTCGGCACGGCCCGAAGCTGCTCCCAAAGCCATTCATCCCATTCGGCCCACGTGCGTTTCCCGTCACGATCCGCCCACACTGCTGCCACAGCCGCAGGCACACCGATCTCACCCGTCAACCAACCCGTAACAGCCTTCATCACCGCTAATTCAGCGCTTTCCGGTGGTAGAGCTTCGTCCATCCGCTCCAGAGAAGTCCCAACGAAGCTGTGGATGATGTGCTGTAAGTCGCGCACCTCTGAGCGTGTCGACCGAATCGACTTCCCCAGGCCGCCGGTCCACGACTCCCACTCATCGCCAAAACGTTCCGCATCGGACGCAAACCACGCTTCGCGCAGGCCCGCCGGAGGGTCAGGTGGAATCTCGATTGGCCAGCGATCCGATACGAGCCACCACATCGTCGAGCTGATCATCCGCGCCGCAGCCTGATCCCGGGCACGACATCCCGCGCACTCCGGCTGCGGATGTGCCGCGCAGTCCCCCTCGCTCATAGCCCCAGCGTAAAGGCCCTCAACCAGCACAGCAGTAGCGAAATCGAAGGGAATCTCCGCACCAGGAGCTTAATTGCTAAGCTGGACTAATCACTTTCGGCAAGTCCCACACGCCGAGGCCACCCCCATTAACTTCTATATAGGGCGTCTGAGATGCGCTGAAACGGAACGACTGAGGCCTAACCTACAGCTCCCACGGTGTTCTCAATGGTCGGCATGGTTCCGTTCTACTCCCCGCCTCAGGCCCGATAATTTTGAAGTGGCAACCGCAGCGCAGTACCAAGCTCGCGCGGTTGATCGGATCCACGAGATCCTTTCAACCGAGCATGCTGTGGTGCGCCGCGAAGTCGAAAGCCGCATCTCCGAGGGCTATTGGCAAAGCTCTGGTGAGAACATCGACCCTCACCATGTCAGCAACGCGCTGCGGTATCTCACCGATGAGCTCGGCGAACTTGAGTGGGTAAGTGCCACCACTAGAGGGAAAGGCAAACGACCCGTCCCAACCCTGCAACCGGTCAACCGCTCCGGCCGCGCTACCAAGATCGACAAGGCCGCCGCCCGTAAGCGACTGCTCTACGGCCGCTACCAAGGCTGGGCATCAGGTACCCAACGCCACCCGCATGGGCTCATCGGTCCCGCTGGTGAAGCCGCGACCCGCGGCGGAATCCTGGCCTCAGAAGTAGTCATCCCGATCGCCAGCGACGCCGGCGAAGTACCTAACGTGCTGGGCGTTGCCGTACCGGGACCGCTCGACAGCGCCGGCTTCATCGTCCCCATCAATCACCAGGGAGTGCCGGGCGCCGCCGTCACGCTGCTGTTCGAAGTCAAAAACCTTCGTCAGTGGATCTATCCGAGCGCTCCCGAGCTGTACCAGCTGCTCAGTAAGGCGGTAACGGTGCAACAGGCCCGCCCTGACGCCCCAATCCTGCCCATCCTCGTTTGCCGACGTGCCCACCCCACCCTGTTCTGGATGGCAAGCCAACTCGGGTTCATCGCCATCCCTATGGACCGCCAGTTCATCGGCCCCCATATCGAGGAGTCCAAATACCTCGAAGTGCACAATGAGCTGCACTTCAACGACCTCACCCCCACCAGCGGCCCGAGCCTGCGGGTCCGAGATCGCCTCAAGGGGGCGGTGCGCAAGAACTGCACCAACTTCGCCCAAACCTGGCAGCGCACCGCCAACGACCCTCAGATCAGTGCCGCCCTGCTACAGCTCCCCCACACCAAGGATCGCCAGGACCGCGCCGCACTGGCCGAAACCATCAAAGACCTCGTTGTGGAAAACGGCTGGGGTGACGGCTGGCCGGTCGGATGACACACAGCGGCCCCACCTCTAAAGTGCGACACGCCCAGGCGGCTGCTTCGAAACGTCCACGCCTACCAGGTAGTACAGTGTTTGAGGTGCCGTTAGTGTGCCCAAAATCCAGTTAGCACCGGATTTCTCCACCTCCCGCCAAGACGTTTCTGGCAGCTACTTTCTGCCCATGTCACCGGTAGACTTGCCGTACAGATGCCAGTAGCACGACTGTGCCCCCTATCCAGTTGTCCTACCGCACATCCTTTCCTAAGCGCCCAGATGATGCGCGTTCAACACCTGCGGGCGCAGACAGTCCTACACGTTCGATCAACACGTTAAATACGTTGCTGCACTGAGTCTTTCATGGTTCTGCCATGGAAGAACGCGCCTACTGGCGCGTTCAAAGCCGGGTCACCACCCGGCTTTTTTTGTGCCCGACCACCGGTCGGGCACTTTCTGTTGGTACGCCTCACAAGGAGGTCAATATGGTCATCTCGACCGCGTGGAATCTGGTCTGGATTCTGCTTGTCCTCGCGATGGTCAACCGGGCGGTGTTCTGCCGGCGTGACGAACCGATGAAACGCATCGTCGCGTTTCTCTCCGGTTTAGCCAAGGCAGCCGCTGCGGCCGCGACCGTGATCCTGGCGCTGGTGCAGATCCTCCCGTGATCGACACCATCGCCGACACGGAGGCCTTGACGATGTAGGCCCAACAACCCCGTGCGCTCGAAGATCACTCTGACTGTCGGCGCACACACACCCGCGGCTTTCGCCTCGCAGTCGTCGAACCACCGATTCGACGCGCGAGGCTTTTTCATGCCCAAAACCAGCCCCGACCACGCGGGCGGTCTCACATCTAAAGAAACGAGACAACGTCAATAGCCCTTCTGCCCGTGGCGCTGGTCCAGGTCGTGATGTCTCATTTCTCGTCTCACACCGCGTGTCTCAGATCCTCGATGTCGGCGGGCAGTGAGACAGTCACCGATATGGCAGTGATCCTCGGATACGCCCGAGTAAGCACCACCGGCCAGGACATCGACGCCCAGTTGGCCACCTTGGCTGCAGCCGGCGTCGAGGGTGATCGGATCTACACCGACAAACTGTCCGGAGCCGCCAACACCGCCCGCCCCGGCCTAGCCGCCCTACTTGATTACGCCCGCGACGGGGACACCGTCATCGTCACGGCGATCGATCGACTCGGCCGATCAGTCGCTGAAGTCACTCGTACCATTGCTGAACTGAGTGAGCGTCGAATCCTGTTGCGGGCCATGCGCGAAGGAATTGATACCAACACACCGACTGGCCGGGCCGTGGCCGCCATCATGGCCACTCTGGCCGAACTCGAGCTGGAGCTCGGAAAAGAACGTCGCGCCGCATCACGTCAATCCCGCCAGGCCCGTAACTTACCGGCCACCAAACCTCACAAGCTCAGCCCCGCGCGCCAAGAACAACTGCGTCGGCTGGCCGCGACCGGCGAACCGGTTGGCGAGCTCGCTGCCGCGTTCGGGGTCGGCCGTGCAACGGCATACCGCTATCTCGCAGCTGCCACTGACTAACTTTCGCCAGCCTCCATCGCCGCGATCGCATCCAGGAGAAGCTCTGCCAACGGATTGGAGTAGTTGGCGATCGCAAACCGGTAGAGGGTCACCAAC